>NZ_CP156661.1 GCF_039851975.1 Desulfoscipio sp. XC116 | reverse complement strand
CCGGTGGGGCCTGTTGCTCCAGTCGCTCCTGTATCACCAGTTGCACCGGTGGGACCGGTCGCTCCAGTCCCACCTGTAGCTCCGGTTGCGCCGGTAGGGCCTGTTGCTCCAGTCGCTCCAGTACCACCGGTTGCACCGGTGGGGCCTGTTGCTCCAGTCGCTCCTGTATCACCAGTTGCACCGGTAGGGCCGGTCGCTCCTGTCGGCCCGGTATCGCCGGTTGCACCAGTAGGGCCTGTTGCTCCAGTCGCTCCTGTAGCTCCGGTTGCGCCGGTAGGGCCGGTCGCTCCAGTCGCCCCAGTGTCGCCGGTTGAGCCGGTAGGGCCTGTTGCTCCACTTGCACCTGTAGCTCCGGTTGCGCCGGTAGGGCCGGTCGCTCCTGTCGCCCCAGTACCACCAGTTGCGCCGGTAGGGCCGGTCGCTCCTGTCGCCCCAGTACCACCAGTTGCGCCGGTAGGGCCGGTCGCTCCTGTAGCTCCGGTTGAGCCGGTAGGGCCTGTTGCTCCAGTTGCTCCAGTACCACCGGTTGCACCGGTGGGGCCGGTTGCTCCTGTCGCTCCTGTATCACCAGTTGCGCCGGTAAGGCCTGTTGCTCCGGTCGCTCCTGTAGCTCCGGTTGCGCCGGTAGGGCCTGTAGCTCCTGTAGCTCCTGTAGCTCCTGTCGCTCCAGTCACACCTGTAGCGCCGGTAGGGCCGGTTGCTCCAATCGCTCCAGTACCACCGGTCGCGCCGGTAGAGCCGGTCGCTCCAGTCGCACCTGTAGCTCCAGTTGAGCCGGTAGGGCCTGTTGCTCCAGTCGCTCCGGTATCGCCAGTAGCCCCGGTAAGACCGGTCGCCCCAGTACCACCGGTTGTACCGGTAGGGCCTGTTGCTCCAGTCGCTCCACTATCACCGGTTGCACCGGTAGGGCCTGTTGCTCCAGTCAGCCCAGTATCACCGGTTGCACCGGTAGGGCCGGTCGCTCCTGTCGGCCCAGTATCGCCGGTTGCACCGGTAGGGCCGGTCGCTCCTGTCGGCCCAGTATCGCCGGTTGCACCGGTGGGGCCGGTTGCTCCTGTCGATCCTGTAGCTCCGGTCGCGCCGGTAGGACCTGTTGCTCCAGTTGCACCGGTATCACCAGTTGCGCCGGTAGGGCCGGTCGCTCCTGTCGCTCCTGTAGCTCCGGTCGCGCCGGTAGGACCTGTTGCTCCAGTTGCACCGGTATCACCAGTTGCGCCGGTGGGACCGGTTGCTCCTGTCGCTCCTGTATCACCAGTTGCGCCGGTAGGGCCTGTTGCTCCGGTCGCCCCAGTACCACCGGTTGCGCCGGTAGGGCCTGTTGCTCCAGTCGCACCTGTAGCTCCGGTTGCTCCGGTGGGGCCTGTTGCTCCAGTCGCCCCAGCATCACCGGTTGCGCCGGTAGGGCCTGTTGCTCCGGTCGCCCCAGTACCACCGGTTGCGCCGGTAGGGCCTGTTGCTCCAGTTGCTCCAGTACCACCGGTTGCGCCGGTAGGGCCTGTTGCTCCAGTTGCTCCAGTACCACCGGTTGCA